>NZ_AP023419.1 GCF_018408575.1 Vescimonas coprocola | reverse complement strand
GTATCTGCCTGTAAACCATACCTTGGCTGCTTGTGCGTTTGTTTGAAAGAGAAAATCCATCCATTCCATATCCAAAAACAGGGGTCCTCTGGAAACAGGGGCCTCTGTTTTTTCGGAGGATCGCCCGGTTTGGCTGCCCGGCGGCATATTGGGCCGGGACGCCGGGGACACGCAAAAAGCGCTCCCTCCACATCGGTGGAGGGAGCGCTTTTGCTTATCACTTAATACAGCTTTACAAGGCTCAGGGCCATAGCCACATGGCCGATCATGGAGTTGAAGTCGAACACGGGGATGTCCAGCTCCTCCCGGATGCGGCGGGCGAAGGGGGGCAGGTCGGTGCATTCCAGTACGATGGCACCGATCTCCGGGTGATCCTTGACGCCCTGACGGGCCACATTCAGGATCTCTTCGGTGACAAGGTCCATGTCGAAGCTGTCATCAGGATGGTCGAAGATCTTGCTCCACTCCGGGGCGTTCTCCAGACCCATGACGATGGGGTGCATCTCATCGGTGATGCCGCAGGCCCGCAGATGCTTTTCGGACAGACTGGAGGCGCTGGCGGTGATGACGCCCACGGCCCGGTCACGACCCACCAGAGCCTGTGCAAAGGGCACCTGCAGCAGAGAGGAGGTGAACACCGGGATCTTCACGGCGTTGGCCAGTGCCTCCTGGAAGATAGCGTTGAAGCCGCAGCTGGTGGTGATAGCCCGAACGCCCTCCTTCTCCAGCTCCTTGGCCAGCTGAATCATGTCCTCCAGCAGCTTCTGGCTGGGGTGCAGGATCACGGTGTCGGTGTTGGCGCCCTTCACCTCCACCAGCTTCACCGGGAAGGGGTAGGATGCCGGATTGGTGCTGTTGCCGGGCAGTTGTTCCAGCTGCATGAGGCCCTGAGGCACATGGCCGGATTCCCAGCGGAGAATTGCGATCTTTTCCATAATATTCCTCCTGTTAGCCTGTGACCGACTCCCACCGGCAGGCCATCCGAGTATGTCACCGCAGACGATCCACGGTTTATCCATATAGTACAGCAAAGCAGGGAAAAAGGCAATATTAAATCTTACCATTGTATACAACGTCTAAATTTAATGATGAATTTCAGTCAAGTTTACAAAATGTTCAAAATCCACATTTTTAATGTTGACTTCGGGTTCAAAGATGTATACAATCTTAACAACAGCTATCGCATTGTTTACGCTTACTTAGCTGTTATCGATTTCGTCGCTTTATTTTTGAAAGTGAGGTAACAAAAAATGGTCATCGGAGTACTGAAGGAAATCAAGGGCAATGAATACCGTGTGGCGGCCGTACCCGCCACCGTGCATGAGATCGTGCGTCACGGTCACACCGTGTACGTGGAAACCGGCGCCGGCGTAGGCAGCGGTTTCAGCGATGCGCAGTATGAGGCTGCCGGCGCTATCGTCGCCGACACCAACACCGTCTGGGAGAAGGCCGACCTGTACTACAAGGTCAAGGAGCTGTTCCCCCAGGAGTTCAAGTGGATGAACAAGGACAAGATCCTCTTCACCTATATCCACTCCAACGCTCACCCCGACGAGACGGACACCCTGCTGGGCAGCCACGTCTCCGCCGTGGCCTATGAGGATGTGCAGGACGAGGAGGGCAAGTTCCCCCTGCTGCGCCCCATGAGCGAGCTGGCCGGTAAGGGCGGCTTCCTGGCAGCCCTGCACTTTGCCCAGTCCGTCAACGGCGGCCCCGGCAAGCTGCTGGCCAACGTCACCGGCGTGGAGACCCCCATCATCACCATGCTGGGCTGCGGCGTGGTAGGTACCGGCGCTGCTGAGCTGGCTGCCGCCTTCGGCAACGAGGTGCGTATTCTGGATGTCAACATGAACACCATGCTGGCCGCCAAGAAGACCTCCCCCGCCAACATCACCTACATGATCTCCAACCGCAGCAATCTGGAGAAGTGCCTGCGGGAGTCCGACGTCATCATCAACGGCATCCTGTGGGCCAAGGACCGCAAGGACCACATTGTCTATCGTGAGGACCTGAAGCTGATGAAGCCCGGTGCCATGATCGTGGACGTGGCCTGCGACGAGAACGGCGCCATCGAGACCTGCCGGGATACCACCCATGACGATCCTATCTACTATGTGGACGGCGTGATGCACTACTGCGTGGACAACATCCCCTCCGCTTTCTCCCAGACCGCTTCCGTGACGCTGGCCAACGCCACCCTGCCCTACCTGCTGCAGATGGCGGATAAGGGCTTTAAGAAGGCCATGGAGGATAACCGCCTGCTGCGTCTTGGCATGACCTGCTACGACGGCAAGCTGACGCTGAAGGAGACGGCTCTGAAGCAGAACCGTGAGTGGACCGACGCCGACGAGCTGGTCAAGGTCTGGTAAGCTTTTCCTCTTAGACTACCCTCTATTTGATAACCAGTTTCCATTACTCCTCATCACACGGGGTGCTCCGGTGTCAGATTCCTGACGCCGGAGCAGGGAACCCCCGCAGAGTGGAAGTCCCCCCCCCGGCCGAGGCGAATGGAGACCTGTTATATTTCTATACCATCGCTGTCAGGCGTGTCTGCCCTTGTTCATCGGTGGTACTACGCAAGCAACACAAGCAACAACACGAAAAAGAGAAACAACCTGAAAACTTGAGGAGGTAAATATGGATAATTATGGTATCCTTTCTCTGGCTCCTGCTCTGATCGCCGTTATCCTGGCGTTCATTACGAGAGAAGCCCTGTTCTCCATCCTGTGCGGCGTTCTGGTGGGTCTGCTCATCACCGGTCAGGACCTGCTGTTCGGCTTCACCGGCATCATTCAGAGTGCTCTGGGCAATGCCGATTTCATCTGGGTCATCGGTATCGAGGTGTTCATCGGTATCATGGTGGCCTTCTTCCAGAAGTCCGGCGCCATTGAGGCCGTGGCCAACAAGCTCAATGAGAAGCTTCACATCACGCCCCGCATTGCTCAGATCATGGGCGCTGCGCTGGGTGTTCTGGTGTTCTTCTCCGACTACTTCTCCCCCCTGTTCGTGGGTAACGTGATGCGTCCCATCACCGATAAGGCCAAGGTCTCCCGTGAGAAGCTGGCCTGGCTGTGCGACTGCACCTCCGCTCCCGTCTGCATCACCCTCCCCTTCACCTCTTGGGGCGTGTATGTAGCCGGTCTGGTGGTGGGCTTCGGCACCTTCGCCACGGCGGAGGCTGGCCAGGACGCCGTCATCCACTCCATCCCCTTCCAGCTGTACGGCATCCTGACCATCGTCATGATCTTCCTGGTGGCTCTGGGCTTCCTGCCTGACTACGGCCCCATGAAGAAGGCCGAGGAGCGTGCCCGCACCACCGGCAAGGTGGTGGCCGACGGATCCACCCCCATGCTGTCCCGTGAGCTGGACAACATCAAGCCCAAGGAGGGCTTCAAGTCCAACATCATTCTGCACTTCCTGATCCCCGCTCTGATCGTTATCGCCGTGACCATCGGCACCTACGTCATCATGGGCTCTGCCAAGACGCTGGAGGCTTTCGTGCTGGCCGTCGTCTATCAGGCCATCGTGCTGCTGATCCAGAAGGCCTTCAACATCCGTGAGATGATCCAGGTGGCCACCGAGGGCATCAAGTCCGTGGTCAGCGCTATGCTGATCCTGTCTCTGGCCTACTGCATCAACGCCATCTCCAAGACGCTGGGTACCTCCAGCTACGTCATCAGCGTCACCGAGAGCTGGATGACCCCCCGTGACCCTGCTGGCTCTGGCCTTCGCCGTCTGCGCTTTCATGGCCTTCTTCACCGGCACCAGCTGGGGGCGTGTACGCCATCATGATCCCCATCGTGATGCCTCTGGCCTTCAATATGACCGGCGGTGAGGCTACCAATCTGGTGTACGCCACCATCGCTGCTGTCATGGGCGGCGGCTGCTTCGGTGACCACTGCTCCCCCCTGTCCGACACCACCATTCTGTCCTCTCTGGGTGCAGGCTCCGACCACGTGGATCACGTTAAGACTCAGTTGCCCTACGCTCTGACTGTGGCTGTCATCACCTGCATCGGCTACATTATCATCG